>NZ_CP060415.1 GCF_014297595.2 Neisseria musculi
CATGGGCGGAAGAAAACCCGCTGACGTTTTGGCAGGCCGCCGACCAATACGAGCGGGCAAACGGCACAGTTTACCGAGAGCATGAAATCGCCCTACCCCGAGAGCTGACTGCCGAGCAACGCGCAGAACTGGTGCGCGAGTGGGTACATCATGAGTTGGGAGACTGCCACGCCTACATATGGGCAATTCACAACAAAACCGCCCTAGATGGAAAGCCTCAGCCGCACGTACACCTGATGTACAGCGAGCGCATGAATGACGGCATCGAGCGCGACCCCGAGCAGTATTTCAGACGGTACAACCCCAAATATCCCGAGCGGGGAGGAGCAAAGAAACACCGCAGCGGCGAAACCCCGACCGAACGCAAAGCAGCCTTGACCGCGCAGCGGGAACGCTGGGAAAAGCTGCACAACGCCCATATAGACCGACACCTGCCGAAAACGACCCTACTGGAAGCCAGCCGCAACCACCGCGCCAAAATCAGCATGAAGAGCCTTGCCGAACAGGGCATAGACCGCCAAGCAGCCGCCAAGATGACCCCCAGCGAAAGCGCGGCCATGCACCGCAAGGCTGCCGCAGACCGAGCAGCACAGCAGGCAATAGACAGCATCCGAGCTTTCTAAGCACTCGGCAGGACATTAATGAAGTTAGCAAGAAAAAACCGCCTCATTTACGGAGGCGGTTTTCATTTATGCTAAATGGAGATTTTAATCACTCATGTTTATGATTATTATCCAAATAAAGCAAGCAAAAGCAATAGTGAATGTAATTGTATTGATTGCGGACATTGGTTCAGATATAGGTGACAAACATCTAGCAACACATGGTTCTTTGTTTGGTGTGCCGAATAGCTTTATAACTACAAAATCTACCAAAAGCACCAAGAGAGGATTTTTGTATTTAAGATAAATTTCTTTTATTCTGCCCCATATATTCCACATACATATTCATCAATAAAATCTAGATACCCAAAAATGCCATTTCCAAGCGTGATCGGTTGTATAAGGCGGCAGAAACAATGCAGGTTCTATATTGACGATTGCCACGCAAGGCATCAAACCAACCAAAATAGGTAGCCAGGACATTGTTATTTGGGTCTTTAATACCATTGGCAGCCATATCAGCCACTAACCCAGCTAATACTTCCCAAATTGTTCCTGGTGCAGAATATAGTAAATTGTAAGTCATATCAACACGTACCATTTTTTTTGAACAGGTTTTGATACGTTCAACAACATCATTTACAACATTAATAACATCATCATTAATGTTTTCAGGGGTATTGTTGGCAATGATGCCTTTACCCCAAATTCCATCAATAATGCCGCTAATTAAAAATTTAATATCAGCAGTTTGTTGAGCCATTTTAGTTTCTCCTATGTAGATTTGGCATTAAAAAGACCTACTGTTTGGAAACAGTAGCATTGACTTGGGGGTTATCCACTTGGAAATGAACATCGCCCCCATTTTTGAATGATGAGCAGCCAGCTACCAGCGAGCCAGTAGTCAGAATGCCCACCACGATTGACACAATAATTTTGATTTTTTGCTTCATTGCATTTCTCCTGACAAAAGTATCCCCCTCGCGGTTAAGCGATACATGGGTAAATTTAGATTGTTGTTGTAGGGAATGAACAAGAATAAAAACCGAAAATCATCGTTTTTTCTTGAAAGGATTTTGAACAAAATCCCGTTGAGTTAGTGGAGCGAATTATAGGGGAATTGGGGCTGCTTGGCAATGCTTTTAAAGCCTTGATTTTTCGTTATCTAATTTATTTTAAGAGATAAAATTTACAGTTAGAATTGGTTAAGGTAATGATGAGAAAGGGAGTTTTCTTTTTGGAGTTTGAGCGTGAGCAGTAGCCGAAGTAGAAAACCGCATTGCAGGGGCTGAAAGCCGTATTTGAGCAAAGAACCTGAAATACACAGAAAACGCCGCAGCGCGCCAAAAACTGGCAGAACTGCGGCGGATGCTGGAGGGGAAGGGCGGTTAGTCCGGATAATTTTTACGGCTATGCACGATGTTTAGAATTTCAACTTTATCGCTGGTTATGCGGTACACGATGATGTAGTTTCTATGCGCTATCTTTTCCCGTGTACCTGCTACTCGGCCGCGACGGTTGATGTAAGGCATTTCGCCGAGCCGTTCGGCAGTATCATCAAGCAGACGCTTCATTTTTTCAGCAGCCTGCGGATTTTCCTGCGCGATGTAGTCGATGATTTCAATCAAATCCAGCCTAGCCGCCAGTTTCCACTCAACGGGCAGCACGGGCGGCCCTCCTGCGTTCCAGTTCGGCATCTACGAAAGCCATAGCTTCATCATGCGGCATTGACGGTGTAGGGTCAGCGATGGATTTTTCAACTTTGGCACGAAACCAAGCATCATAGCTTTCTGCTTCTTCGACAGTATCAAATTCGTAAATCAGAGGGTCTAAAAAGGCGGTATTCATGATTTTTCTCCTGTTGTCAGGGTTTCAGGCGGCATCGGTTTCCTGCGTCGATACCAAGTGGCGCGGCTGATGCCTAAGTGTTCCCACGGCTTATCACGGCTGATTGAGTTTTCGGCGAGGTAGTCGGCGCGGTCTTGTGCCCAGTATTTCCGAATAGTTACTTGTGAGCATTTAAACTTTTCGGCCAGTTCCCTAGCAGTAAATGGACGTTTATCTGTTCGTGCTTTTGGCATTTTTTAACCACTCCGCAAATTCATTTTTTTCTCTACCAGAGCCAGCTCCGTATGTTTTCCGCAAACTATTCCGATGCGCCTGCAAAGCTGCAAACCGCCTATCACTGGCCGCAATATCAAACCTGTTCCAAACCCAATTGCTGATAGACTTGGCGATGCACTGCACCTCTTTCAACATCATGGGGCAAGGGAAACCACTGTTCACATCAAGGCACTGATGCAGTACCGCGCGTTTCCATTCACGAATGCCGCGTTCAAACTTGAACTCGCGGATATTCCGATACGCCCAACGGCTCACGACATTAAACACCGTACAGTTTCTGCCCAAGCCCATAGCTTCGGGATTGGTTCTACCGACATAGGGCTTAAATTTGTCCAAATCCACGAATTCGGCAAGATAGGGCAGGTCATAGCCGCGAGTCGCATCAGGAACGCCGCGCAGCGTCAGCCAATGGGGGTGTTCGGGGTTTTTGGTAATCAGAGACGTAAAGCCGTCATCACAGCGCAATTTTGCGTGATAAGCGGCCTCAACGGCGGCCAGATAGCGCAGGGCAGCCTGCCTGCCGCCGTAATCGGCAGTCAGAACGGGCGCAGAAAGCGCGTAGGCAATATGGGCATGGCCGTTTTCACGGTTCACAGCTGCCCAAGCTGGCATAGGCAGATTATTATCTTCCCATGCGAGAGCCGCGCCGTCATAGTCCAAATCATGGAGCATGAACACGCGTAGATGGGGCGGATTGACTTGGATGTATCGGCGTTTAATGGCGTAGGCGTATGAGCGCACCAATTGCGGCGCGTCTTTGAAATCCTTGCAGTATGGCTTGTGCGGGATACGGTCTTGCAAGAACAGGTCGGGTTGGGTGTATAATTGGCTCATGTTGTTTTTTGAAACCCCCGTACTGATTGGCGTTAGGCGGGGGTTTTGCTTTGCCTAAGATTTGCAGATTGTATGCTTGTTTCCAAGTTGATACAAGTAGTAATAAAACAACCATAATCAGATAACAGCCCGAGGGGTGGGTTGGGGGTTTAAATTTCACAAAGAATATCCCGTAGCGAAGCCAGCAGGCGGAGCGGTGAGTTCGGAGCGCAGCAGCGCGACCTAAGCCGACTAGCAGGGCGGCGTGTTTGCTCCTTCCTGCGGCCTATGGGTTCAGTCTTTGTCCGCCTTGGCCTTTGCCAGTAGTGCAGTCCCTGATTGTTCCCAGCTTTGCTTTTCCAAGTCCGTAGGGTTACGGTTGGCCAGCTCCACCAATGCCCCCAGCAGAAGGTCAGGCGAGGTAAGAGGCCTTCCCGTCTTTTTATCCAGCAGCCCTGCTAGCCCCATCAGGCCGGCTGCGTTTATCATATTTCGGGTACGTTCCTTACGGGCTTTCTCGTTTTTTTCCGATACCAGCTTGTGGGCGGCTCTTGTGGCTTCCGCCGCTTTTTCTGCCGCTTTTTCAGCGGTGGCCAATGTTTTTAATCCGCGCAGTTCCGATGCGCTCAACTCTTCCCCATTTAAAAATTTCCTTCCCAGTTCAACAAACATCTGCTGCTGTTCTGTTTGGTTTTTCAGGTTTTTCAGGTAGCTAATCCGCGAAGAAACAAATGCGGTCATTCTTTCAGAAAATACGGCCATGTTCTTGCTCCAACAGAAAAATTACAGAATATCGACTGCTTGAGGATTTTGCAATATTTGCTAAAATTGGACAGAATCATCAACAGAAGAAAACTTCCCTGTATTTATACAGGGCGTACTTAGACGTTTCTCTCTTCGAGTAGAAACAGTGCGTAAGGGGCAAGCCCCTTAACCACAGCAACAGAAAAGAAAATAGGTGTATGAATGGCTACCGCTCATTTATCGGTCAAAGTCGGAAAAGCAGGCAAAGGCACACCACATGCCGAATACATCAGCCGCACAGGAAAATACGCCAAGAAACTAGAGCAGGGGGAAAAGCTGGAAGCTACGGAAAGCGGCAACATGCCCG